>NZ_CP040602.1:2365000-2373486 GCF_005885815.1 Thiomicrorhabdus sediminis
CTAAGTGACAGATCAGTCCGCTTCAGCAAACTCACAGCCCATCGCCCGCAAGCTCGCTTGCAGCTCATCAATCGCTTCAAGCGCTAGTGAGACTTTTAACTGTACCGATTGACTATAAACGACATCATCAATAACCCCTTCCTGAAGCGCTAGCAGATGGCGGATCTGCTGCTCCTGGGAAAAGTCACAAATAATGGTCATTTGTACCAAATCTATCTGCTCTTTGACCGGCAAGACTTCCATGACCGCCTGTGCCGCCTGGCCATAGGCACGGGTTAAGCCTCCGGCTCCTAATTTGATACCGCCAAAATAACGCACCACGATAATCATAATATCGCCGACGCCTTTATGGTTGAGCACATTAAGAATCGGTTTTCCGGCGGTTCCGGAAGGCTCGCCGTCATCGCCCATACCGGCATTGGCGGCGCAACTCGGGTTGCCTAATAGATAAGCCCAACAGTGATGCCGTGCATCAGGATACTGCTGTTTTATCGATTCAAGCCATGCCATACCTTCGGCACGGTCAGCGATGGCTTTGGCATAAGCGATAAAACGGCTCTTTTTAATCTCAATTTCAGCGCTGGCTTGTTCAGCCGGTATCGGATAACTCATTCGCTTGCTTAATTTCCCTCAACCGGTACAGCCAATACTCCTAAAAAATCGAACAGGCCATCACCCAAAGGCTCGAATACCGCCATTTGCGCGACATCTAAACGGACATTGGTGATTTCGGCGATATTCGGACGATGCGTTACCATAATCAAGTTATCACCGCCTTGATAATCACTGATCAGGTTACGCACCTCTGCCATATTGGCCTTGGCCTGTTCAACCGGAATGGCGCGAATCAGCTTGAGAATAGGGTTAACTTGAAAAGTGCCAAAAGCCAATTCAGCCGTGTCTTTGGTACGGCAATAAGAACTGGAAAACACCTGGCCAACTTTAATCTCGTGTTTTGCGAAAGCCTGATTGATCGCTTGCGCCTGCTGTTTACCCAGCTCATCGAGGTTTTTTTCAGTAAAACAGCTCTCATCCTGTATAAAAGAATCGCCGATACTGCGATCGACATGCGCATGACGCATCAAGACAACCTTGCCACCGGCTTGCAATGCCTGCCAAAGCTCGGCATTGTCCGTATCTTGTGCCGACAGGCTCCAAGGCGAAAATAATATTAGCGCCGCGATAAACCAAGCTTTCATAACAATCTCCTTTAAAGGCCGCCTAGACGATTATTTACCAATACAGAAAGAGGTGAAAATATGGCCGAGCAAATCATCGGAAGTAAAACGTCCGGTAATTTCCGCAAGCGCTTCTTGAGCCATGCGCAAATCTTCAGCCAGCAGTTCGCCGGCAGCAAACTGCTCTAACTGTGCCTGGCCGTTTTCCACCCAGCTTAAGGCCATTTGCAACGCATCTAAATGGCGCTTGCGTGCCATAAAAACACCTTCTTCGGTCTGCTTATAACCCATTTCCGTTTTCAGATGGTCTTGCAGCAATTCTAACCCAAGCTGATGTTTGGCCGACAACCAAATCACCGTACGACCACTATCCTTTTCCTGCTCCACCATTGGCTGATGATTAATCAAATCGATTTTATTGCGCACCAAGGTCACCGGAATGTGATGCGGTAACTTATTGAGAATAATCTGATCTTCTTCGTGAATAGCTTCACCTGCTTGCAGCATGACCAACACACGATCAGCCGAATCCAATGCCTGCCAAGCTCTTTCAATACCAATTTGTTCGACTTGATCGGTGGCTTCACGCACCCCTGCGGTATCAAGAATATGTAACGGCATACCATCGATATTGATCTCTTCGCGAACAATATCGCGTGTGGTACCGGCAATATCGGTAACAATTGCGCTCTCTTTACCCGATAAAGCATTTAACAGGCTTGATTTACCGGCATTAGGACGGCCCAAAATGACTACCGACATGCCCTCACGCAATAAAGCCCCTTGTTTGGCCGAAGCAAAGACCTTGTGCAGACGCTCTAGAATATGTTGCAGTTGGCCGGCGACCTTGCCATCGGAGAGGAAATCAATCTCTTCTTCGGGAAAATCAATCGCGGCTTCCACATAAATGCGCAGCTGAATCAGCTCTTCAACCAGCGTATTCACTTCACGCGAAAACTCCCCCTGCAAAGAACGCAACGCAGATTTGGCCGCCTGTTCTGAAGACGCTTCGATCAAATCAGCGATCGCTTCGGCTTGAGCCAAATCGAGCTTGTCGTTCATAAACGCTTGTTTGGAGAATTCGCCGGGTTCGGCCAAACGCGCACCAAGCTCGACAACGCGTTGCAACAACCACTGCAGCACCACTGGCCCACCATGGCCTTGCAGCTCGAGAACATCCTCACCGGTAAAGGAGTTCGGATTGGGAAAATAAAGTGCGATACCTTGATCGAGAACCTCACCATCACTGCCAAAAAAAGGGCCGTAATGCGCATAACGCGGTTGTGGAGTCTTGCCTAATACCGCCTTGGCGATGGCAAGCGCTTTTTTTCCGGAAACACGGACAATACCAACCCCGCCTCGCCCTGCTGCTGTGGCTACGGCGGCAATCGTATCAATATTATCGAATTCCATACAGAGACTCTTTTTAGTTAGATAATCGGGCATAAATAAAAAACGCCCTTAAAGGGCGCTTTTTATCTTCCACACTGTTAGCGTGACCTTAATCCACTATATTATAAGTGGTAATCTTAAGATCAGAAACAATGCCTTTTTCTTGATAAAACGCCATCGTCTTATCCAGCTTCTTCTTCGATGTGAAAGTCATCTCTTCGGCTTCACCGCTAATAGTAAATGACAATACGTATAAAGGACGGCTTTTTACTTCAGCTTGCTCCTGAGTTGCCGCAACAACCGGTGCCGCACCTTCTTCCAAAGGCTGATAACCGTCTTTGGTTTTATAACAAATTGGCGTTGTACCATCGGCAACCAGATACTCTACCTTGCCGTACATTGGGTGGTCCGCACCCAATTTCTGATAACTTAAATGCATGCTAATTCCTTAGTTGTCTTCTTTTTCGATCTTTTTAGTGATGTACCACTGCTGAGAGACCGAAAGAATGTTGTTCACTACCCAGTAAAGTACCAGACCTGCCGGGAACCATAAGAAGAAGAAGGTGAAGATAAACGGCAGCATTTTCATGACTTTCTGCTGCATCTCGTCCATCATCGCCGACGGATTCAACTTCTGCTGGATATACATGGTAATACCCATGATTACCGGAAGAATGAAATATGGATCCTGTGCTGACAGGTCTTCAATCCACAGCATAAATGGCGCTTGACGCATTTCTACCGAGTACAACAATACCCAGTAAAGCGCGATAAATACCGGCATCTGGATCAAGATCGGCAAACAACCGCCCAATGGATTGATTTTCTCTTCCTTGTAGAGCTTCATCATCTTCTGCTGGAAGATCACCTTATCGTCACCGTAGTTCTCTTTAAGCTGCTGCAGCTTAGGCTGGAACTTACGCAAACGCGCCATCGAACGGTAACTGGTTTCCGATAACTTATAGAACACCAATTTGATCAGGATAGTCAGCAAGATAATCGCCACACCCCAGTTACCGACGACACTATGGATTTGATCCAACAACCAGAACAGAGGCTCGGACAAGAATGTCAAAACACCATAATCAATAGTTAGCTCAAGTCCATCGGCAATATCAGCCAATAGCTTCTGTGATTCAGGACCGATAAACAACTGAGAGTTCAAGCTGCCAGTTTGACCCGGTGCCACTTCAACCATCGGTTCAACCACACCTACGGCATAACGCCCTTCACCAAGCGGCTTGGCAAAATAGCTGTTTTGCGCGGCTTGATCAGGCACGATGGCTGTCAGGAAATACTGCTGGATCATTGCCGCCCAACCACCGGTCACATTACGACCGCTGATCGCTTGCGTGTTCAGATCGTCAAAGCTGTGCTTAACGTATTTTTCTTCGGCATTACCGTCATACAGAACCGGACCTGTATAGGTATACATCATCCAAGATTCATCAGGGTTATAACGGTTACGCACCAATTGCGAATAGAGACTACCTGTCCAAGGTTCCGCAGTGGTGTTTTCCACCTTATAGCTAACATCAATCAGATATTTACCTTTCGTAAAGGTATAGGTTTTGGTTACCTTAACGCCGTCTTGTTCCCAAGTCAGCGGAACCTCAAGCTTATCACCGGTCAGCTGATAGCTGGTTTGGGCGGTTTGGTAAACGCTTTTATGAGTTGGTGCAGGTAATTTGGCCTGTTTCTGTGTCGCAAGACCGTTCTGCGCCATATACACCAATGGGCCGTTATCAGACATCAAATGGAAGGGTTCGTCCGGATTATGACTGGCACCGAATTGCAATAGCTTGGCTTCACGAATATCGCCACCTTGGGTATCGATAATCAAATCCAAAGTGTCAGTGGTAACATGAATACGTTGACCCTGTGAAATGCCGTTTTGCAATACTGGAACAGAATCGTTCTCGACTGCGCCTGCATTGGCTCCCGGCACATCGGTGCCTGGTGCGGCAACTTGCGCATTATCGCTGGCAACCGGCACTTCCTGTGCTGTGCTGCTTGCCAAAGTCTGTTCAACTTTTTGTGCTGAAAAGGCTGTCCATTCAAGCCAAATCCAGGTTAGCGTAAAGGCTAAAGCTAACCACCACATTGATCTCATGTTCATTAGTTATTACCCTTTGAGTTTTGTGCGTCTCTTTTTTTTGAGGGGCGTGTTTTTAAATTACTTTTCTGAATTTTACGAATCAGGTGCAAAAAGCTGTCAAACAAGGTTTTATTGTCTATGTCTTGCATGCCTTTTCGACCCAAAACCACAATATCATACCCACTTAGCTCCTGCTTATGTGAGCGAAATGCTTCTCTGGCGATTCTTTTTACTCGATTTCTCCAGACAGCACGTTGCAACTGCTTTTTGGCAATCGCTAAACCTAATCTTGGATAGTCCTGTTCATTCGGACGAACGATCAGAGTCCAATTGCGATTAGCAAAACGTTCTGCATTGGCAAACACATGGGAATAAGAGTTTGGGGTTAACAAACGGTTCGACTTAGGAAAATCGTTTGACGCTTGTTGATAAGAGGAAGGAGTCTCTGGGTGAGCGACAGACTCTTGTTTAGAATTCATAACACTCCCCAGAATAATTTGTCTTTTGCTAATAGGCGTAAACCCATTAAGACTACACTGTTAAGCGCTTACGTCCTTTTGCACGACGAGCTGCTAAAACTTTACGACCATTTTTAGTCGCCATACGAGCACGGAAACCGTGTGTACGTGCACGCTTGATTACGCTTGGTTGAAATGTACGTTTCATGTCACTGTCCTTAAATTTCTATTCCGAATTCGGAAAAACGGGAATTATATAGAGTTATCAACAAGAAAACAATAAGCGGATTGAATTTAATAGTAATTATTCGCCAATTTTTTGGAGATTTAATGCATCAAGAAAAATGCAATATTTTTCAACTAGTTAGATTAAAGCGACCAGATAATCTTATCAGCACGAATTGTCATTCAACTTTATATAGTATTGACCAAAAATGTAATCACTACCTGTTGTGGTTAAAATCGCCACTAACTCTGAAGTTGCACAGCACCGTAAGCAACAACCATATATCTTGCCAGCTTACCAAAGCTCACCAGCACGATAAACCAGATGATTTTTACTTTCAAAGCACCGGCAACCACGGTAAGCGGGTCTCCGATAATCGGCACCCAGGCAAACAGTAAACTCCATAGTCCCCACTTTTGAAAACGCTGCTGCGCTTTCTCATAAGACGGTTCGGAAATACGCAAGACTCTATGGACAAGATAATCACCGCCATAAAAACCGATTACATAGTTCAGCAACGAACCTAATACATTACCGAGTGTGGCGATTAAAACCAGCTCGGCGACAGGAAAATCATTGGCAACCAGTGTCACCAGCAACGCTTCGGAACCGAACGGTAAAATGGTCGCCGCCAGAAAGGAGCCGATAAACAGCCCGGTAAAACCTAAATCAATAAACCACTGCATCAGTCGCTGAGCTGTTTAGTGTTCCGGCTATTCTGTTTAGCACGCTTTTGTTGATACATGGCCTGATCGGCATTATCGAAAGTCTTTTCCAAGCTGTCTTGATAGTGATGATTGGCAACACCGATAGACGCTTCAATATCGGCTTTGGCGAAAGCCTCTGACAATTTCTCGCCAATCGCCTCGGCGCCCTTTTGCGAGCACTCAATGGCAAGCATGGCGAACTCGTCGCCACCAATTCGAGCGACGACATCCTCTTCTCGCATAATTGTCTGAATGGCAAGTGCGGCTTTTTTGATATATTCATCACCTTTATTGTGCCCCTCGCGATCATTGACCTGCTTTAAATTATCCAAGTCGATAACAAACAGGCTGGCCGGCGATGCATAACGCTTTATGCGCGAGATCTCTTGTTCTAATCTTTTCTGCCAGCCCCGACGGTTCAACAAACCGGTTAAGGGATCTCGCGTCGACTCGTCCTGCAAGGCCTTTACCTGACGCTGCTGCTCAATGACGAGTAATTCGTTATCCAGTACCGTCGCCAGTAAACGTGCACACAACTGAACTATCGGCAGATGCTTTTCAATGTCTTTTTGCTGAGGTTCCGGGTCGATCGCGCATAAAGTTCCGAATAACTCACCGTTACTGAGATAAATCGGCACACCTATATAAGCACCAATTTTGATCTGATTGGCAATTTCCGAGTTTTTATAGACTTGCCACTGTTGCACATCATTCGCTACTTGCGGTCCAAACCCCTGAACCATCTGCGAACAAAACGAATCCTGCCAATGAAAGACGGTGCCGTCAGAGACTTGATACTTGTGCGCTTCAGCCTGCAAGACTACCCAATCATCGTTGGCTACACGGGTCATCATCCACAGCCCGAGACCGATCTCCTCGTATAAAAACCGAAGAACTTCGTGACTGGCTTCGGCAAAGTTTTCAAAGGGCGGCAAATTGATTGGATTGTCCACTTTCTATAGAACCTATTGCTTCGTTAATTATTGATTGAGCTCGGTAAAATCTTAATTCAACCCTATTATGAACGAATCTATGGTAAATACTTTCAAATTAGATGCTGCTAATATTAAAATGCCCTCACATGGCAATCATTAACCCATACAAATTGCCCGTCAATCTTCATTTTCAATGTAAACCATCCAAAGTAAAGCTCTATGGACATGATATTTGAAATTTCAGCCTATTTACTGACAGGAGCCGTAGCCGGTTTGGCTTCCGGTCTGCTTGGTATTGGCGGCGGCTTATTGATTGTCCCGGTACTGACCACCGTATTTGTTATGGCTTTGGATACACCGCATGCCGTTCATATGGCCATCGGCACCTCACTGGCAACCATTATCATCACCTCGTTTTCCTCGGCACGCGCACACCATAAACATAATGCAGTGCGTTGGGACGCCTTTCGCCTGCTAATTGGCGGCATTATGATCGGCGGCTTTATCGGTGGCTGGAGCTCGCAGTTTATCGCCTCAGGCGTACTGGCGAAAATTTTTGGTATTTTGGAAGTGTTGATCGCCATAAAAATGCTGACCAATATTAATCCTGCGGCTCACCGAACCTTGCCCGGACCCTTGGGTAACAGCCTGGCCGGCGGTGCAATCGGCGGCTTTTCCTCTCTGGTCGGCATTGGTGGCGGTACCTTAACGACACCTTATCTGCTTTGGCATAATATTTCCATGCACCAAGCCATTGCCACCTCTACCGCAGTGAGCGTCCCGGTGGCGATTGCCGGTACCACCGGCTATGTGTTTGCCGGCTTACATTTGACCAACCTGCCTGATTACTCGACCGGTTATATCTACTGGCCTGCATTAATCGGCATTGTCACTGCGAGTTATTTTATGGCACCGATTGGCGCCAAACTCGCTCATCAATTGCCTGTCAAAACCCTTAAGCGAATATTTGCGGTTTTTTTAATTATTCTTGCAATAAAAATGCTTTTTTTCACCAGGCTACACTAAACCGCAGAACATCACATATATTCAATAACTTAACCATTATAAAAGGCAAGTTATCCACACGTTTTACCCCCAGAGTTATCCACAGAAAAAATGCTTGTCATAAAGTTATTCACAGGTATACTGTCTGACAGAGAAAAATATTGCCAGTTTGAATGGTAATTTTGAGGATACAAAACAAAGCTTTAAGACACCGCTATAGGCTGATTCAGAGATCACTTTATCTATGAATTGGTAACAGGTTGCTCAAGCTTTTAATTTCAAACTTGTCTAGTGCAAAGATAGCCAGTGATTGATCCGGTTAAGCGACTTAACCAGGGTTATCTATTAGCATTGCGAATCCAATAGGATTGTAATAGCCGATAATAAAAGCATACAAAGACAATAACCAGAGTCAACTTGATTCGTTGAGAACTCCTCTCAATTCCCAGCTCTATTAAGCAGCCACTGCAGGCGACAAAATTCATGT